>NZ_CP195537.1:0-43125 GCF_051307035.1 Psychrobacter sp. DM4 | reverse complement strand
GGTGTGCTCAGTGTAATAATAGGAGTTAAAACGGGCTTGGGGATGAGTAGCTACGATTTTGCGTTTGTATAGCACTCTTTGTTTTTTGCAGTTGCTCTGTCACGGTTTGCGTGAGCGTTGCCGCACCTATTGTGATAGCAGGAACGTGCTCAAAGCGCTTATTGATTTGGGTTAACACCTCGATCTTCTCTTGATTGTCAGGTAAGCGCTCAAGCTGCTGCCATAGCGACGTTGCTGCCTGCTGCACATGCGCTGTTGCTTTTTCGGCATCGGTGTTTCGTAAGCTTTTCTGCAGCGCCGTAAAACTGTCAGTACGTTTTAGGGTGTGCAATATAAGAGAGTGCTCTGCAACCGCTTCAGCCGCTTTAATTACCTCAATCGGTGCATCAATGGCCTTGACATCAAGGGCATCAACACGGTCACGTACTCGCACCACCAAATTATCAAACCGATCTCGATACGCTTTCGTCTCATTGATTCGTTGACGCTTCAGGGTTACCTGCTCACGCCTCTTTTGTAAGGTTAATCGCCGTTTTGTCAAAGCATCCTCTCTTGCGCGCTCAGCCTCTTCCTTAAGCTTTGCTTGCTCATGCGCTTTGTTGAGCTGGTATTGGAGCGCCATCGTACGGTTACGCCAGTCATCAAGCCGGTCTGCGTTCAATTGAGTGGTCTTGGTACGGGTAATCTCATCGTATAAGTCGTCATCTTGCACAATGACCGCTTCACTTTGATCAAGAAGGGCGATACGCTGCTCATAAAATGGCGATAGGCGTTGATAGGTTTTTTCACTGGTATTGATTTGCTGCCTTAGTTTTTTGATGTCTTCATTATTGGCGGTTTTAAATGTCTTTACATCAGATACAAGTATCTTCAAACGTGCCTCAGCGGTATCATCTATCTCTACCGCTTTAAGAGCACGCAGCGCCTCATGCTCTTGCTCAAGCGCTTTAAAACGCCCAACATCAAGATCTGCCAGTGCCGCGAACTTATGATAGGTATCAAGGTTGCTCGTTACCTCGATCGCCTGCAAATCCTCAAACGCTTCGCGCCAGTGTCGCTGCAGCTCAGTTTTTTCAACATCAATCTCATCAAGAGCTTTAAAGCCAGTCGCCAGTTTATTCAGCTTTGCGGCAAAGGGTTTTAGCGTGGCCTTCAACCCTTTGTAGTCAGCAATGACTTCATTATTAAGCGGGATCAGCTTTTTTAAAACCGTTTTATTGTTCAGCACCGTTTTATCAATCTGTGACAGCTGCTCTTCAAGACGGCTAACAGCGCGGCCTGTTTGTAGGGTATCATCTTGTCTAAACTCCTCAACCAACGCTAAAGCCGCCTTTAGTGCCTCACTTTGCTCTTTTGTGCTTATCTGCCTGGCAAGCTCAATCATTTTTTGGCGGGGGTCACTAAAATCCTGTCCCACCTCCTCGGTGAACCGCTGGGTACTCTTAATGTTTTTATCAATAGTAATAATCTGTTTAGACTGGTGCGCTAACTCTTCATGCAGCGCATCAATGGTTGAAAATAAGGCGCTGCGTACCATCTTTTTTTGACTCACAAAGTCGGCTGAGATTGCTAAAAGCTCATCAAGTGCGTGATCATTGGCCGCATCACTATGCGTCTGACTGTTACTTTTAGGGATAGCGGGTTCAAGTTCAACGGCAGGATCTACAAATCGGATATTACTGAGCTCAATTCGCGCAAAGGGTTTACGCTTTTTATAATGTATTGTGACGCCGTTAACCTCTTGTTCATTGCTTTCTAGGTCAATACGTCCCTTGTCGTCGTACTCAATTACTAAACCATTTTTTTCAATGTAAGCATTGATCTCATCAATCGTCTCGTTGTACTCGTGAATCACTGAACGATTGCCTTTGAGAATATCCTTATATAGTGATTTACCCAGTTTCATTTTTGGTAAACGACTGATGCCCAGCTCACGGTAGGATTTCTCACTAATGGTTTTATTCTCAGGCAGTAGCTCATTGGCCATATCCGCCCAAAGGGTGCGTTGATATTTAAGCTCATCGCCGCGCCCGTTTAACCCCTTAGATAAACGCTCCTCCGTTGACCACTGCAACCAATTCTTGCGTGCTGATAAAGCATAACCCTCAACATCCGCTACTATCTCACGGCTTGAGAGTAAAATATGGGCATGAAAGTTACGACTGGTCAGCTCAACCACTTCAACCTCCCCCACATGTTTCTCGTGACTGTGGGGCCGATGAATGGCCACATCGACAAGCACGTTATAGCGATCAGATAAGGTTTGAGCGTAGCGCTCGGCCAGAACTATACGCTGATCCGCGGTGATCCCATCAGGAAACATCACGTCAATCTCAGTACCCAATTGCGCGTTTTTACGAGTCTCAATGCGTTCGATATCATTCCAAAAACCCTCACGTGTCACTGCTAGATCCCCAGCAAGAGTTGGCGTTATCAACGCCGTATGCATCACATTTTTCTCAATAACTTGCGTGTATTTAGTGCCATCACTGTCCACTAAGTTTAAGATTTTGTCTTTAGCTTTACTGGTATAATCGTGGACGACTCCTGACTGCTCATCAACCAGTTTTGAGCCAGAATTATAAGCCGACTTTGCCACCACACTATGATTTTTCGCCTTACTAACGGCGCTAACCGACAGATGAAACCCTTTATTATTCATAGCAAAAAAACCCAATATTGAGAGATGATTTTTGGGGGGGGGTTGTAGGGGGTTCGCCCCCTGCCGAACGACGGAGTTTATGTAAAAAAATAGTACCCCTTGTGGGTCTTTTTTACACAAACTCCTAAGTTCGCTCTTAACAGAGGGTTAAAATACTACTGCGCCCACGAAACGATGTGGCCTTGTGTATTTTACTACCTTGCATCCCTATGTGTACACTGCTAGGATCAACTCTATCATAGTTGACTAGAAAAGGATGAGATAATGTCAGTAATATCAGATGATCTATTCGCAGATAAGATAAAGCAGCTACAGGCTATTAAAAAAGAAATCAATCAGGACAGACTTGAGGCATATCAGATGTTGGGAGAATGGTTGGCCAACGCATTAGACGATGATGAAAATCATGAGCTACAAGCCATATTTTTAGACGCACATGATAATGAAAGTTACGTTCGTTTAAAAAAACACCGTGAGTTTTTGAAAGCAATTGCCAATAAAATACAAAGTAAAGCTCAGGTAGCACCAAGCAGCTTTACGCCCCCTAAGGACAATCATGACAATGAGCACGGTTCATTGTTTGATGATGATTCATCAGCGCAGTAGCTTCTAGAAATTACCTAATTGACGGTACAGCTTGATCATCTGCTAATTAGCGAAAGATCAGGAGGCGATTATCGGCTGTTTTAAGCGTTTTAAAATGGTTTTAGCTACCATCATATCGAACAGAGCTTAAAATGCATATAAGAGGGGTTTTTGAGCGTTTTAGCAGTACTTTGAGAGATGTTTGCAGGGGTATCAACAATGGCTACTGAAAATGAAGGCAAACTATCTACAAAAAATGAGACTGATATTGAGAATGTGGAAACAGGGTTGTCCAGAATGACAGACGAAGATATTCAAAATATCTTTGACCATGCTTTTGAAGATCTTCAAAGATCTAAGCTTGATCCGAACCATGCGAACGTGGAATAACATTAAGTAAATGGACAATTGCATTCTGAGCTACTGATCAGTTTTACAAGTGATTGGTCGATCAAATTATCATTTTAAATCCGTCGGTTTTTTGGTTTTTTCCTTATTATTTAAAATAAAAATATATTTTTTACTTTTAAAAACTTTTAAAGACTTTTAGACAGTCTGTAAGCTTTGCTATTAAAGGGTTACGCACTCTATTATGCTACTTTTATCCCGCATTATGCTACTTTTATCCCGCATTATGCTACTTTTATCCCGTTTAAATGCTACTTTTATCCCGCATTATGCTAGTATCTTAAAGTAACTAGCATAATGAGGTTGTCATAATGAATGATGTCGAGCTATACGAAAAAAAATATCCTGAAAAATGGATTGTTATGCAGAATAAAATTACTCAAGCTTTTAGAGAGATGTCTATTGATGAGAAGCGCATCATTATTCTAGCGAGCCCATTGGTTAGGGTTAATAATGCTACTGAAAAAACACCGATAGAGGTTGCGTCTTCTGAATTTGCTAAGCTTAGCGGAATAGATAGAAACTCGGCTTATAAGCAAATGAAATCAGCTAGCAAAAAATTAATGAAGCGTACATTCATTTATGAGGATAAGGATGGTGATGATACAGAGGTTCAATGGCTAATCAGGTCGAAATATGCAGATGGCTATATATCGATGCATTTTACAGATGAGGTAATATACTTACTTCAGGTTTTTGATAAGCTCAACCCTTACACTAAATATTTAAAAGAAGATATCTTAAACCTCAAATTGACTTACTCGTTAGACCTTTACCATCTAGCAAAAAAGTCTGAGGGGAAGGGTGGTTTTTCTATGACTTTAGATCAATATAGGCAAGAACTTGGCACGCCTAAGTCGTATGAGCGCATCAACAATTTGAAAGAGAATGCAGTTGATGGGCCCATAAAAGAAATTAATCAGAAAACCGACATCAAAATCACCTATGAAAACATCAAACGTGGACGCACAGTTACAGGTTTGACATTCACCGTCAAGGCCAAGCCAACTAAGAAAAAAGGACAGGAGGGCTTAAATCAGAATAATGAGGATAGAGATATCCCACCTCTAACCGTTAAGCAAATTGATCGTTTTGCCCCTTTGTTGGCTAACTACTCACCGTTTGGTAGTTACGCACCATCAGGTAAAAGCACTCAAGAAGTTATTAGTTGGTTACACACTCAATTAAGAGATGAGGCTTTTTTAAAGACCCACAAAAAGCACTTACTGGCGATAGGCTATACGTTCCCTAAGCAGAAATCATAATATGAAAAAAGCATGCTTAGTAGTTTTGGCATTACAAATGGTTTATATTGTACGTACATATATAAGCCATTTGTAATGCCATGACGACAACCAATTATAATATCAGGCTCGATCAAGAGCTCAAGGATAGCGCCTTTGCCGTGTTTGAAAGCTATGGATTAACGCCGTCTCAAGCAATCAAATTGTTCTTAACTCAAGTGGCGCAAACCAATAAAGTGCCACTATCTTTTGAGTATCAGAAAGTAGCAGCTGTCAGTCAAGATGAATTGCCAATCTATAAAGAGCATACTGATTGAGAGAAAAGATGAGTATTAGATTTGAATGGGATGAACAAAAAAACATCACCAATCAGTGCAAACACCGTTTATCATTTGAGGCAGCTACCCGGGTTTTTTAGATCCTTTATGCCTGCGTCAGCAAGACAGGTATGAAAATGGTGAGGAGCGGTGGCAGGCGCTGGGTACAATAGACGGCACAGCAGTCTTATTAGTAGCCCATACGCAGACAGACATAGATGGTGGCGAGGTTATACGCATTATCTCGGCTAGGTGTGCCACAAAGAGTGAGAGGAGGCAATATGAACAAGGTTAGCTATCAAATAGACGATTTACCACCACTAACGGCAAAGCAACAAGCGGACTTAGAATATTTAGCAACGCTTAGTGATGACAATATTGATTTATCAGATATTCCAGAAGTTACGGATTGGTCAAACGCTATCCGTGGCAGCATTAAGCCGCAAGCGTTCCGTTCTCTGCCAAGGCAAGCGTCATCAACCCAAGTATAATGGCCAAGTTTAAGGATAGAGCCAAGCAAACAGGTGGTGATTATCAAGAAATGATCAATGATGCGCTAGAAAAGTACTTAGCGGATCACTAGTCATAATTTAACGACCATAACCTCAAGATCACTTGAGGTTTTTTTATATCTTGCATTGTATTATGTTGTAATATGTATTATACTATATACATATAATACAAAAACTACATATTTACTCATACAACATTATTAAGGACAATGATTATGGCCATTACTACAGAGCAGATTCATGCCACTGCCGACCAATTGCAAGAACAAGGAATTAAGCCAACATTAGCTGAGGTGCGTAAGGCTTTGGGTGGCGGTTCATTCACAACCATCAGTGAGGCGATGAAGTCTTGGCGTCAGGATAACCAAGAAGAAGAGCAGCTCAGACAGGTTGAGCTGCCAAGTGGCATCACTGAGCGCTTACAAGCGCTTGGTGCGGATATGTGGCAGACGGCCATTGATATCGCCAATGATCGCTTGGTGAAAGAGCGTGAGGCACTAGAGAGTATTAAGGCCAAGGCACAAGCTGAAACAGATGAGGCGCAAGAGGCGGTTAAAACGCTAGAGAGTGAACAAGCCGATTTGTTGGTACAGCTCGATGAAGTCACAGCAACGGCAGAGGCAGCAGCAATCAGTACAGCTCAAATGACTGCTGAGCGTGATACGCTGTTACAGACGCTCAGTGATACTCAGCACGCGCTTGAGCTTGAACGAGCTAAGACAGATGCAGCCCAAGCTCAACTTGCAGATCTGCGCCATACCTTTGATCAGCAGTCAAAAGAGTTAAATGCCAACCTATCAAAAGTGGCCACGCTTGAAGCCACTGCTAGTAGCGATAAAGCAGAAATTGCACGTCTACAAACAGAACTGACAGTGACTAAGGGTGAGCTAAAGACAGTCACCACTGAACGCAATGAGATAGCGACTGACACAGCAGAAGTCAAAGGGGAGTTAAAGGCCATAGTCGCTGAGCGTAACAAGCTATCAGGACTCAACGATCAGCTGACCCAAACACAGGCTAAGCTTGAAGCTGAGCATAGCGTACTGAATAAGCAGTATAGCGAGCTATCAAGCCATCACCTATCGGAGCAAGAACAAGTGACTCTGTTACAAGATCAACTTAAGAAAGCACAAGATGCTCTGATACTTATTCAAAACAAAGATAATGCTTTGGATGCTGATTAAATAAAAGTATTCGAGGTTTCAGTTTAATTAGAATTTCAAGATAAAGAACAGTTATGAGTGTGAAAGATACTTTGCCCAAGACATAGATCTCGTTCTATTCACACTAAGCTTATGAATCAACCATGACAATATCGACTCACTGAATAAGTGATTGTTGTATATTAACTATTCTAAATTTTTCTCTGGACTCTTATAGTATATAGCCGAGTGGGCTATATACTACTTAAGTTAGCCTAAGTGAATTTATGCTGATTTTGGAGCCTTGAGCAGATTTCAAGGAACACTCACCCTAAAGCGTTTATGAGTAAAAAAATACTCACAAACGCTTTAGTGCATTCCTTGGATTTGATGTGATTAGTCATGCCGACTTCATCGCCCATCGCGTCATCAAGACCGTATCACTGTATCAAGCTACGGTTGTTAAGATTACGGCTGATAGCACCGCCTAGACACGCTCTTAACCGCTACTGTGCTGTCATACGCTAGCAAGGGCCTAAACCCAATATACCGCTACGATATGCACGAGTAACCACTCATTGCGTTGCTCTGATCCTTTGTCTAGTCACCCCTGTAGGGAGCTCACCCTTATGTCAAACGCAGTCGTCGCCGAGGCCTGCCACCCATTTGACGGGTAACAATTACAGAGAGAGCAGCACAAGGAGGTAACGAGCGAACAAGCAGTTTTTAAAATGTATAGTGAATAAGGTTGATATGAAAGCATATTTTGGATAAAATGCACCTACACGGGCATTTAATGCTGTTCAAATAACGCACTGCGTATGCTTATTTGTTCGTTACAGGGTGTTGACGCACACTGTAACCGTTAATTACATTAAAAACTAAATGCCTCTAGGAGTCAACTCCCAGAGGCATTTTTTTGTTTGTCATATAGATTAGGTTTTTAATATCTAGGGCATTTTTAAATTACTTAGGCTAAAGCAGAAAATAAACATAGAAGCCGTAGACCCGTTACTAAGAAGCGTCAAATCATCGCAAGTCTCTTAAAGGTTGACCATAGCTATTCTGAAATACAAATCGTGGCTAAGTACTCGCGTCAGTTGATTGCTGAGATGTCTCAAGAATTAAAGAACGTTTCTGGACATTAACTAACTACCTATCACTATGAAAAAGTGCCTAATTATAAATCAGGCACTTTTTGAGCTGTTATACCTTTGCTTAGTAATGATAACGGCACTGGACGATAATGATCGCATCATCTTGAATTTCATAAACCAGCCGATGCTCTTGATCAATTCGACGAGACCAGTAGCCTGCAAGGTCATGTTTGAGTGGTTCAGGTTTGCCAATACCCTTAAATGGGTCACGTTTGATGGCTTTAATCAGCTTACCGATCTGTTTGACTTTCTCTTTACTGGTTCTTTGCCAGTACTCATAGTCCTCCCACGCGTCTTCCGTCCAAGATAGTATCAAGCGTCTACCTCATCATCAAAAGTGAGTGGCATATCTTTGGCATCAATCTCACGTTCAATCAAGCGACCAGCTTTAGCATCAGCAATAGAGCGTCTGAGACGCTTGGCATTGGTAGGGCTGCTTAAAAGATGCAGTGTTTCCTCATACGAGTTAAACTCTTCTAAACTCATTAATACCGTCGGTTTAGCATTTTGTCTTGTAATTAATATCGGGCCTTTATCAGTGTCTACCTTATCGATATACTTTGCTAAGCTCTTTCTAAAATCAGTGTAGTTCACAACGTCCATAATAATTACTCCACGTTTAATTATGTTGGTTATATGACCTATCATTATAGGTTGAATGTTATACTAGTATATACTATATCTGTACTTATATCTGTACATATATTAGTAAGAAGCAAAGGGATAATTTGATATGTCTTCATGTATCTTTTTAAAACGTACATATGAAAGCTGACATATTGATCTTAGTTTAAATTTCTTGGCACGTTTGCCGCCTTATATTGTCGAAAGAAACAAATTTTACTCATATACTCATATACTCATATACTCATATACTCATATACTCATACCATTTTGCAGAAAAGCAATTATGAATGCAATATAATGGTTATTATCAAGCCTTACTGCATTAAATCGATTTTTATATGGCGTTGTGATGCCTTTAAATAAAGATCAAAGGGCGTAGTTTTATTTTTTTATTGTCGTATTCTCTCAGGATGTTGAGTCTCCGACAATCTCAGGGCGGTTCATTACGCAGTCAGCATGACGACTTCTACATCAGCGAAATCAAACATATCTGGCAGGACAGTAAATGCCGTTACGGTGTTCGTAAAGTCTGGCAGCAGATGAAGGCTGATGGCGTAAAGGTTGCTCGTTGCACCGTAGAGCGTTTAATGAAGCAGTATGGTATGCAAGGTGTCTGGCGCGGTAAGGGTAAGATTACCACCAACAGCCGTGACGACCAAAAACGCGCTGATGACCTAGTCAATCGTAACTTTAATGCACGTCAACCCAATCAGCTTTGGGTAGCTGACTTCACCTATATAAAAACAACTAGCGGCTGGGTATATACCGCTTTTATTATTGATGTATTTGCTCGCGCTATTGTGGGCTGGAAAGTATCGAATCGCATGAATACCGATATGGTTATGGCTGCGCTAAATCAGGCGATAGCAGACAGGAACAACCCTAAGGATGTCATTCATCACAGTGATCGAGGGGTTCAGTACTTATCTATTCGCTATACCGATAAGATGACGGACTCTGGCGTGATTGCTTCTGTTGGTACAACAGGCGATTCATACGACAATGCATTGGCTGAAACGGTCAATGGGCTTTACAAGTCTGAGGTGATTCATTATTTAAAGCAGAACTGGACTGGTGTGAACGATGTTGAACTGGCAACCCTTGAGTGGGTGGATTGGTTCAACAAGAAGCGTCTACATAGCACGATTGGATATGTGTCACCCTTTGAGTTTGAAAAGCGGTATTATGATAATTTAACCCTGTCAGGCATCGCTGCCTGACTCAAGTAGATCAGCCTCCGATATAGTCGGGGCGGTTCACATGTCATAAAAAGCACACTAATGAAACTATACTAACCAACATTCAAGACTAAGCTACACATACTAAAGAGCTTGAACATGAGAACAAGAAGCTTACGTAAGCCAGTTAGATTACAGTAAAATCCGCTTTTTTCGCCCAAGGAGAGATAGGACACACAATCAAGTTGTGGCTCAGTTTATTGATAAAAATAAGTGGGTCTACGGTATTAGAGCAATATTGACTGTGCAATATAGAAAATATGCAATAAACTTATTTTCTACCTTTAATAAAATGCAGCAACCTAAACAAGGGTAAATTATGAGTAATTCAGATAACCACAGTCATCAAGCTCCAGACCCTAAAAATATGAATAAAGCTTTTTATATTGGGATTGGTCTAAATTCTGCATTTACGCTCATCGAGTTTATAGTGGGCTACTCAACTAATTCATTAGCTTTAATCGCAGACGCTAGCCACAACTTAAGTGATGTTGCCAGTTTAATAATCTCGTTAATTGGAATGAAATTAGCACAGAAAGCATCTACTACGCTTTATACCTATGGCTACAAAAAAGCTTCTATAATGGCGTCTCTTATTAACGCCATATTGTTAGTTACAATCGTTATAGGTATTGCGTATGAGGCCTTGGGTCGATTTGATACGATACCGGAAGTTGCAGGAAAAGTTATTATTATTACAGCTCTAATAGGTGTATTTATAAATACTGTTTCTGCTTTTGCATTCTACAAAGGTCAAAAAGACGATATTAATGTCAAAGGTGCTTTCTTGCATCTAATGGTAGATGCATTGGTCTCTGTAGGTGTCGTTATCTCGGGCATTATTATTTACTATACAAGTTGGAATATCGTTGATCCTCTAGTTAGCTTGATTATTTCAGTCGTTATACTGTTATCGACTTGGGGTCTACTAAAAGAGAGTATCAAGCTTGCTATCGACGGAGTACCTCAAAATGTTGATCTCAGTAAAATCACTGCTATCTTAGAGAGCTATAATTTTATTCAAAACTTTCATCATTTACATATCTGGGCTTTGAGTACCACTGAGAATGCTCTTACAGTTCATATTGTACCGAAGACCAATATAACGTTTGAAGAGACTATTACTATGAAAGAAAACATCAAGGAAGATTTGGCGCATCAGAATATACAACATGCAACTATTGAATTTGGTACTAAGGCAGATGACAATCAAAAATCGCGTGCATTAAATGAAAGTATCAACTAAAAGATGATAGACCGTATATAGCTATCTCTTTTTAAGTATGAGGCGCGTGCCTTATGTCAACATAATTTTTTCAATCAGTTCTTATGTGATCAATAGTTTAAAACTTTTATATTTACGTGCGTTAGGACGTTACCTAGAAAAAATAAAAAACTTACGCTGATTAAATTATTATGATTAAGTTTACTATTACCCTCGTCTTCTAAGTGTGGTTAGACCTTTGCCAAAATAGCTTATTAGTAATAACAGGGTTATTATTATCAAGATAGGATAATTTCCCATAAGCATAAAGGGCGTGTTACCAACCCGTGCCTGTATCTCACCACGTAGTACAGTACGCTCAAACTGCGGTGCGCGTTTTACAATACGACCTTTATGGTTAATGATAGCGGTAACACCAGTATTGGTCGCTCGAATAAACCAGCGCCCGTTCTCAAGCGCGCGCATTTGTACCATTTGCAAATGTTGCAATGGTCCTGCTGAAGTGCCAAACCAGGCATCGTTAGAGACGGTCAACAAAAAGTCAGTATCGATGGCATTTTTACGCGTGGTATCTGGATAAGCTACCTCATAACAGATAGCCGTCCCTATATTGTGTTCACGCACCTTTAGCGGTGACTGCTGATCACTACCACGACTATAGCTCTTAATATCCTGACTACCGGCCAAACTTGGGAAAATATCGAGCACGCCTTCAAATGGAATATACTCTCCAAAAGGCACTAGACGCTGCTTCTTGTATAGGCCTTCCGCTTCTACACCTCGAGCAATCACGCTATTGTAAAATGGGGGATACTTATCCGTACTGGCATTGAATGCCGCTTTATCCTTATAAGGGATACCAGTTATCCATGTCGTATTGGTCGCATTGGCCATTTCTATCATTTCACTAATAAAGCCCGCAGCCTCATCCTGAAACATCGGAATAGATGATTCAGGCCACACCACCACATCACGTCCCCACTCAGTGCGCGTTAACTTCGCATAAATCTTTAGCGTTTCTACTTGATATTGCGTCAGCCACTTTATATCTTGTGAAATATTACCTTGAATCAATGACACTGACAGATCAGGTGTGCCCTTAGGTTTTGTCCATTGCGGATTGACCAGCCATAATGATGTGCTAATGGCTAATAACAGTACAGAAACGACGGCATAACTACTGCGTCGAAGCAGTAGCTCTACTAAACTTGCAGCCAATAGTATGGCAACAAAAGAGACGGCAAAAACACCAGCAACGGGTGCTAAGGACGATAACCAATACTCTTCAGTAAATGCATAACCAACAAACAGCCACGGAAAGCCTGTGAATAACCAAGTTTTTAACCATTCTTGTAGCACCCAAAGAGCAGCAAATGAAAAGGGTTGTTTGCCTACCATACGGTTAAAGACTAGTGCTAAAAATCCATGAAACAGTCCCATACCGAGACCCATCAATCCAATCATAATCAATGCGAGCCACGTTGGAGTATCGCTATAATCATGGATGGCAGTATAGAGCCAAAAGCCGCCGACGCACCATAGCCCCATACCGTAAGCTTCACCGATAATAAAAGCGCGACGACCACTCATATTTGGTACCAACAGCGCATATAAAATCGCTGGTGACACTATTGCTAGCGGCCAGAACCCATGAGGCGCTAGCGCAAATAAAAAAATAGCCCCTGCAAGCCATGCTGCTACTAGCGTAAACCATAGCGGTAATTGATTTGAGTGAGTACTCAAACGCTTTTGTAGATTAATAGTAGACAGGCGCATCGCAAATTATCCAAAATTATGAGTTTTGAATTTTTAGTCAAAATCCAAAACTCGGATAGACCTGTTAATACTACAGGCAGCATTTCAAAATGAAAGCTGCTTATGATACCAGTCCGCACTGCTCAATGGATAAATTTACGTACTCCGTTTGATGGGTTATTATGCTACATTACCAAACGATATGAAGTGTTACTTGACCTTCTATAGCTCACAATATCTACAGTACATGAGAGAGCACTATGACCCCCTTAAAAATAAAATCCAGTCTTATATTCAATCGTTATCTGTCTAAGGGGTTGCGTAGTACGTTAGTATTACTTGCCGCCTCATCACTATTTGCTTGTAGCCAACCGAGTAGTGGCGTATCTGATGCAAGCACAACATCGGCATCAACTGAAGATGTAGTGACTGTTCCGAAGACAGCTGAACCAAACGTTATAAATACTCCTATGATGACATCAGTAAGTAAACCAGACCTACTAAAAAACGTCTCAGCCACTGTCTATAAAGATGCCAATTGCGGCTGCTGTAAAGAATGGATAAGTCATGCAGAAGATAATGGTCTAAGTGCAACCGCGCAAGATGTTGCGGACTTAGCCGTATTTAAAGAGCGCTACAGCGTTCCAAATGAAATGCGTTCTTGCCATACTGTAGTCACTACTGATGGTTACGTCTTTGAAGGTCATGTACCCGCTAAATATATGGCGCAGTTTTTAGAAAATCCGCCA
Organism: Psychrobacter sp. DM4; assembly: GCF_051307035.1. Taxonomy (GTDB): domain Bacteria; phylum Pseudomonadota; class Gammaproteobacteria; order Pseudomonadales; family Moraxellaceae; genus Psychrobacter. The sequence continues at coordinate 29,504 of NZ_CP195537.1, read as the reverse complement.
GTACAAGCTATGGGTCTTGCCGTACCTGGCATGCCTGTTGGTAGCCCGGGTATGGAGTATCAAAATAAATTCATGCCCTATCAGGTTATGCAACTCAATAAAGACGGGACGACCCAAGTTTATGCTGATATTGAATCGGTAGAGCAGCAATTATAGTGTGTTAGCAGTTAAGAATACTTTGATTATAGTGTTAGCGTTAAAAGCGAATGAAGCAAGTATAAGACTGTTCTATTGCTTATAAAATGATTCTTCATCAAAAAATTCATTAGCTATTGCGACTTTAAAATTAAAAATAACTTTGAATTTGTAACTTTTGATGACAATGTAAGCGGATTTATCGGTTATTAACCCTTAAAATAGATAAATAACTAAGGGTTAATACAAGAATATACAGGATGTATCGAAACAATTACGTAATATTACATAAGCTAGTAGGGAATTAGCATCTATATTAATATTATAAATTATTATATTATCTTAATAATTAGTTAGACCCTATATAGGGTAATTACTTCATCCAATAAAAAAACGTCTGAGGGTTAAATCTAAATTATAGATTTAACCCTCAGACGTTTTTTTGCTTATAAAACAGTAGAAATTGTGGTCAATCTAGTCAGCTATATTCTGTACATGTTACACAAACTTACATTGTAAAATGTGGGATATTAGCAATTTTTTCAACATCAAAAAAGTATTTTTGGGGTTTTTAAGGGTGATGACAGGCTAAACAGCCTATGCTAAAGTCGGCTTTGTGTTTTGGTCAGCAGCTTGATTTGTAACAGCTTCGTAAGACTTCAATGAGCTGTGATCGCCAATAATTATTTTTTATATGAATAATATGCAGCAGAAGTATCAGTCACTATGACGTATATATACTTGTGTTGTTGAGATTTAATTGACTGCGCTGTTGTTGATAACAGACGATTTTGAATTAACCGTAGGTATTAGATTTATGAAACAGGCTTTATTGATTTTGTCAGTACTGGGTATGGGCATAGCACAAACGAGTGGTGCTGCTATCACAATCTCTCAAACAAATAATACCATCACCAATACTTCTGTGGCATCAAACTACGGTTCATCAAAAAACATCTATAGCACCAAAAGTGGTGCTTATGTTTCTAATAATGATGAAATTAGTCAAGCAATTAGCAACCTAAGTGCGCAGGCCAAGCAAAAAGAGAATCAGCTTTCATCATTAAACAGCCGCTTATACGCTGAAAAACAACAGCAGCAAGTCAATAAGGTTCCTGACAGCAATTCAGCCCCCGCTATCGCTGCTGCTCGCGCCTCAAAAGTGGCTTTATCTGGCAGCTCTGGATATTGTGCCCGTTACGTACGTAAAGCACTACAATCAGCTGGTTATGAATTTACACCCAATCCTTCAGCCTATCAGTACGCCACTCGTGGCACGCTTGATAAAGCAGGTTTTAGCAAAATCAGTAATGATATGCCAACCCAAGTAGGTGATGTTATTGTCTATGATCGCTCATCAAAGCGCCCGCATGGCCATATCCAAATATTTGATGGCGAAAATTGGATTTCTGATTTCCGTCAGAACAGCATCAGCCCATACAGTGGTGTCTATGCTTATACGACATGGCGCGATTCAAAATACGTGGATGACGCATCCGCATCAGATCGTAATATCCACCTTGCTATGAATGATAAATAAGACCTGATAAGTCAGCACAACATAGTTGTTATTTCCTCCAACCCAGTAGTGATCTTAATATCATTGCTGGGTTTTTTTGTGCTTAACATCAGGGCGTATTTAACCTTTCATGATTTGATCCGTCAGAAATGAACACTACTGATATCATTACTCATGACAGGAGTTATCGACAAGCGCGTTTAAAATGCCACATGATGACGCTGGTGCACTACTTGCACATTTCTGGCGCAAAACGGTCAAGTGATGCTTTAAGTGCATCAGTTCTTCCATTCGTATTTCCACAGCATGAATGTGCTCATCTAGCAAGTTATTCACATCGCCGCAGTCCTTGTCAGGCGACTCCCAGTATTCAAGTAAGATTCGCACATCATCTAAAGCCATATCGAGCGTACGGCAATGTAGGATAAATTGTAGACGCTCAATGTGCTCTTCATTATATAAACGATAATTCCCTTCGCTACGAAAAGGCTCGGGTAATAAACGCTCTTTTTCATAATAGCGAATGGTTTCTACTGTGGCACCTGTGCGTTTAGCGAGCTCACCAATTTTGATTGTCATAACAACCTCTATGATTTAAATAATTAAAGTGGCTGTAAAGACTAGCGCTAGAGAAATTAAAATTACGAAACTGTAGATAAATAACCTTGACTCTAAAGCCACTATAGGGTTCATAATATCATTATTCAAAGGGTAAATTATTATGAAATATCATATTGAAGGTATGGACTGTGCCAGTTGCATCGGCAAGATTGAAACAGCTTTGAAACGTATGCCTGGGGTTTCTGATGTTCAGCTGAATTTCGCTACAGAAACGCTAGAGCTAAATTTAGCCCCTGATGCGCCGACTCAGGCTAGTGATATCGAAAAAACCATCAAAAGCCTAGGGTTCGGTATATCTGCCAATACTGGTCAACAAACTGTATCGGCTATTGATATTGACAGCGACAATCAGATGGCTCCGCAGGATAAGCGGTGGTGGCAAACTCAAAAAGGCAAACAGGTTGTTGGTCTCGGTATTTTGATGGGCAGCGCTTATGCACTGTCACTACTGTTCCCCGCTTATGGGATATGGGTGTTTGCCATCGCTGTGATTGTAGGCGTTTTTCCATTTGCACGCAAAGCCTTAGCACTGGCTAAAACAGGTTCATTCTTTTCAATTGAAACGCTGATGTCCGTCGCCGTGCTTGGCGCACTTATCATTGGTGAAGCTGAAGAGGCCGCAGCAGTTGTCTTTTTGTTCTCAATCGGTGAACTGTTTGAGAGTATCGCTGCTGATCGCGCTCGCGCTGGCATCAGAGCCTTATCATCGCTGGTTCCGAAAAGTGCAATTTTACTTGATGCTCAAGGTGGGCAGCGTAACGTTCCAGCGACTTCATTACAAGTGAATGACCTTGTGCTGGTGCGTCCTGGAGATAGGGTATCTGCTGATGGTTCCATTGTTCAAGGTGCGTCCAGCCTTGATGATTCGCCCGTGACGGGAGAGTCTGTTCCTGTTGCCAAGACGATGGGTGACAATGTATTTGCAGGGTCAATTAACATCGATGGTGTGCTCCAAGTGCGCGTAGAAAAGACAGCCGCCGATAACACCATTTCGCGCATTATTGATTTGGTAGAGCAAGCGCAAGCTTCCAAAGCACCCACTGCCCGTTTTATTGAGAAATTCAGTCGTTACTATACACCGGCTGTGATGGCTATTGCCGCCCTAATTATCATCGTCCCACCGTTAACCATGGGCGGAGATTGGTCAACTTGGTTATATCGAGGTCTAGCCTTATTATTGATCGCTTGTCCTTGTGCTCTTGTGCTCTCAACACCAGCTGCTATCGCCTCTGGTCTAGCGGTCGGTGCGCGCCGCGGCTTGCTGATCAAGGGCGGTAGTGCTTTAGAAATCATCGGCCAAGTGAAAACAGTTGCTTTTGATAAAACCGGCACTTTAACTGAAGGTAAGCCACGCGTTACTAATATTGTTGCCTTTACTCAACAGTATGCGGGTTCTCAAGGTAAAGATAAGGTATTGGCACTCTTTGCCAGTGTAGAGACAGGTTCTAGTCATCCGCTTGCTGAAGCCATTGTCAGTCATGCTGAAGCTGCTAAAGTTGTTATACCTGTGGCCTCCAACGCTTCTGCAACTGCGGGTAAAGCGGTGCATGCGACTGTCGCTGGGCGTGCGTTCGCTATTGGTTCGCCTGTTTACGCCGAAGATGAAGCATCAATTTCAGCCGAGCAACAGACACAAATCGAGGCGCTACAAAATGAGGGCAAAACCGTTTCAGTGCTGTTCGATGAGCAAAGTCGCGCGGTGCTTGGATTGGTTGCACTACGAGACGAGTTACGAGACGACGCTCATGAAGGTGTGGCTCAGCTCAAAGCGATGGGTGTGCGCTCTGTTATGCTCACAGGCGACAACCGCTTAACTGCTCAAGCACTTGCCAGTAATTTAGACGTGGAATGGGAAGCTGAGCTGTTGCCTGAGGACAAACTGCGCTTGCTTAACGAGATGAAGAATAACAGCAAAATAGCGATGGTGGGTGATGGTATTAACGATGCGCCAGCACTAGCAACCGCTGATGTTGGCATCGCGATGGGTGGTGGTACCGATGTGGCCATTGAGACGGCCGATATCGCATTATTAAAAAGTCGTGTTACAGACATGGCCCATCTGATTGCACTTTCGCGTGCCACCATGCGCAACATTCATCAGAACGTCATTTTCGCTTTAGGTCTCAAAGGCGTCTTTCTGATCACGACCGTATTCGGCATTACTGGACTATGGATTGCGGTTCTAGCTGATGCTGGAGCAACAGTGCTCGTTACTCTCAATGCGTTACGTTTACTGCGCTTTAAAGGCGCACCTTCAATGGTAACTGCGCCTAAAGTAGTTAAATAAAACCCTTCGAAATCAATTAAAAACTAGAGATAGCAGCAGATTTCGGGGGTGGGTTCTAATAATAAAAATTCCACCGCTACAGTAAACTGCAACCGCATTAGAGTAAATAAGGTTAGACCGTATGTTGATTACAGAATTGGGCTATTTTGCCTTGCTTACCGCTTTTGTATTGGCGTTATTGCAGGTAATTCTGCCAACTATTGGTGTTATTCGTAACCAAGTTGCTTGGCAACGACTAGCCCCTAGCTTAGCTTGGGCACAGTTTGCCGCCATGATAACGTCATTTGGTGCTTTGATAGCAGGTTTTTATTATAATGATTTTAGCCTCAGTTACGTCGCGCAGCATTCCAATACGCTGTTGCCTTGGTACTATAAGTTATCGGCGACATGGGGCGGACACGAGGGCTCTTTGCTGCTATGGATGACCATCATGGCCACATGGTGTGCACTGGTATCATACTTTAGTCGCGGCTTGCCGTTATCAATGCGTGCGCGGGTATTAGTTATTTTGGCCGGTGTACAGTTAATGATGCTAACAATGCTGATATTTACCTCGTCACCGTTTGAGCGTACCTTACCCAATCTAGCGGTCGATGGCGCTGATTTAAATCCTGTCCTACAAGATTTCGGTCTGATTATTCACCCGCCCATGTTATATATGGGCTATGTGGGTATGGTAGTACCTTTTGCATTTTGTATGGCGGCATTGTGGGAAGGGCGTTTAGATGCTGCTTGGACACGCTGGTCACGTCCATGGGCGCTCGCGGCTTGGGGATTTTTGACCATTGGTATTGCACTGGGCTCGTGGTGGGCCTACTACGAGCTTGGCTGGGGCGGTTGGTGGTTTTGGGATCCGGTAGAGAACGCCTCGTTTATGCCTTGGCTTGTCGGCTTAGCATTGCTGCATTCATTAGCAGTCACTGAAAAGCGCGGGGTGTTTAAAGCATGGACCATCATGCTGGCTATTTTCGCCTTTGCCTTAAGCTTGCTTGGCACGTTCCTGGTACGCTCTGGAGTCCTTACCTCAGTGCATTCGTTTGCCGCTGATCCGACGCGTGGTTTGGTCATCTTAGCTATTCTTGGCATTATCATCGGTAGTGGTCTATTGATGTTTGCCGTTCGCGGTTGGCGTTTAACCGTTGAAAGTCAATATCAGCTGATTTCACGTGAGTCCTTTTTAGTGATCAACAACGCCATCATTTTGATTGCAACCTTAGTGGTGCTGCTCGGCACCCTTTACCCTATTATCGCTGATGCCTTTGGTTTAGGACAAGTGTCCGTTGGCCCTCCTTATTTTAATGCATTATTTGTACCTTTAACGTGGCTGTTATTAATAGCTATGGGTATGGGCTCAAATATTCGCTGGAAAAAAGACACCCGTCCACTACTGGGTATAGGCATGGTCATCGCCGTTAGTAGCTTAGTATTAGCCGCCATTATTACTTACTTTGTTAATCCATCGTCTATGCTTAATATTGGTGTGACTTTAGCCGTTAGCTTTTGGGTACTGCTATGGATGGCAGTTGATTTTAAAGATAAAACTAAGAATGCGCCTAATCTTTTTAACGGTTTGCGGCAGTTGCGTCTGAGCTATTGGGGTCAACAGACTGCTCATATTGGCGTATTGGTTGCTGTCATTGGCATAGCCTTTACTAGTAGTTTGAGCATTGAGCGTGACGTAGCAATGGGTATTGGCGATACAGTCAATGTTCAAGGTTACGATTTTGAAGTAACTGAATTTTTTGAAATAAAGGGGAGTAACTTTGATGCAACGCAGGCGCAAGTCGTGGTATCCAAAAACGGTCGTGAAGCGGCGAAACTGAATCCAGAAAAGCGTACTTATATCATTAGCACTATGCCGACCACTGAGGCGGCCATTGATGCTAGCCTAATGCGCGATGTTTATGTCGCACTGGGCGAACCTATTGCCGATGGTAGTAACCAATGGGCATTAAGGATTTATGTAAAACCATTAATTCGCTGGATTTGGTTAGGGGCAATTATCATGGCTCTAGGTGGATTAATTAGCATGCTTGATAAACGATACCGCATCAAAAAAGTTAAAGCTCCGTTGCTAGTTACTGGTGATCTGGCTACTGATGGAGTCAATGAGGTAGCTATTGAGCAGGCAATCTCAGCATCGACGATGTCGACACTAAAGGAGAAATAAATGACTATGTCGAATAATACTCCTGAGCAAAAAGATAGCCAAAACAGTAAGCAGCGTAACCCAAAGACAATGAAAAAAAAGCAGACGAAGCTATGGTTCTTAATTCCGCTTATCCTCTTTTTTGGATTAGTAGTGATATTGTATATGCGCTTAGGTAAACCAACAAATATTGTGACCAATACCGCTCTTGAGCGCCCAGTTCCTACCTTTGAGCTGCCTTTATTAGCAGATACTACCCGTACTATCACCAATGATAATTTGCCGGATAAGCCGTTTTTAATTAATGTTTGGGGCTCGTGGTGCCCAACTTGCGTTATTGAGCACCCGTTTTTAATGCAATTAGAAGAGCGTGGCGTTGATATCGTTGGTGTGAATTATAAGGATGAGATTGGTAATGCGCTCAGTTACTTAAACCGAGGCGGTGATCCATTTTCTATGTCTATTCAGGATTCATTAGGTCAGTTTGCTCTAGACTTAGGCATAACTGGTGCGCCCGAAACCTTTGTTGTGGATGGAGATGGCATCATTCGTCAGCATATTGTTGGTGAGATTAATGAAGCCAATTGGCAACAGCGTGTTAAGCCGTGCCTGACCGTACTTAATGAGCCTGACCGTACTTAATGAGGCTAATAAGAACAACGATAGTCCTGATCTCATTCAGGTTGAGGAGATGTGCAAATGAACGTTACTCGAATAAGAGCTCCTCAACTAAAACTCAATATAGTTTTAAAACTAGCAAGCTTAATACTAGCGTGTCTGCTTAACATGACGGCAAACGCAGCTATTGACGTATACGATTTTGACTCACCACAGCAAGAAGCTCAGTATCGTGGATTAATAGAAGAGTTTCGCTGCCCAAAATGCCAAAATCAAAACCTTGCAGGCTCTGATGCACCGATTGCACAGGATCTAAAGCAAAAAGTCTATGATTTAATTAAAGATAGACGTAGTGATGCTGAAATACGCGCCTATATGCAAGAGCGCTACGGTGACTTTATTAGCTACAAGCCGCCTATGCGACCATCGACATGGATCCTATGGTTTTTTCCACCACTATTATTGCTCGTCTTAATCATCGGCTGGTTTTGGCAAAGTAAACGCCGCCAAGTTGTCGCCCGTGGCCAAAACGGCGTTACAGTGAACAGTACTGCTGCCTTGACCTCTGCGGAAAAGGCTGAGCTTGATCGTCTATTATCGCAAGCTAAGAATGTCGACCACGATATTACTAGCATAGAGGACAAAAAATGACCCTATTTTCTACTTTTGGCTTATTTGTAGCTCTAAGCTTGCTGATTGCTCTTATATTTGCGCTAATTGCTATTATGCCATGGCTACGAGCACCGCGTTTGCAGTCCAAACCAATAGACAATCAACTGCTAGATATTAATGTTGCAGTATTTCGCGAACGTTTAGCTGAGCTACAAACAGATAAAGACAGCGGTACTATTAATAATAGCCATTATCAAAATCAAAAGCTGGAGCTTGAGCGTCAGCTATTAGATGCGCAGCGTCAGATAACACCTATGGTCACCCCTGATGTCAAAAGCCGTTTAATTGTCGCAGCTTGGATCCCAATATTGGCTGCAATGGCGTACTTACTAATAGGCAATCGTACGCCCGTGTTTGATTTGTGGACAAGCGAGGACAAAGTAGGACAAGTGGCTGATGACCTATTGACGGCTAAGATTGATAAGCCACCAAAGTGGGCGACTGAAAACGGTCGTCAGTTGATTAGCGCTATGCAGACCAACGTCCATCGTAACGCTGATGATCCTAATCGCTGGATGCGCCTATCTGAACTTTTCTTATCGATGGAGGCGACTGACTCTGCGTTAGAAGCCTTATCGCGTGCCTATCGTTTAGCACCTGATAACGAGGAGATTGCTACTACTTATGCTCAGACTAGTTTTTTTGTTAATGAAGGTCAGTTAGACGCCAATATTCGCCGTCTATTACAAGCTATATTAGCTAAGAATCCGCAGCATGAACGGGCTCAAATGCTCATGGCAATGGGTGAGACTCGTAGTAGTAACTTTGCCCAAGCGCAAGGTTGGATTAAACGCTTACAAGGCAGCATTGTGGCCAAACCAGGTGATCATACTAAAGCTTTAGCAAGCTTAGATGAGTTAAGCAACTACGTTAGCACGCAAGAAAAGCAAGCGCTAGAAGGTATTGACGTGACAGTGAAAATTAACGCTAATTTATTACCGTTAGTGAAAGCTGATGATGTGTTGTTTGTAGCGATACGTGATGTGAAAGGGGGCCCTCCGTTTGCCGCCAAACGTTTACCCATTAGTATTATCAAGCAAGGTGAGGCTAGTATCCGCTTAAGCAATCTTGATGCGATGATGCCAGATCGCACGTTAAATTCAGCTCGTAGTGACAAAACTCAGTTAGCAGTCGTTGCTCGTATTAGTCATAGCGGTAATGCCATAGCAGAATCAGGCGACTTATCGGGTAATCCTATAATGATTAGCGTTGAACAGACTCAGGTTAATGTTGAAATCAATCAACAGATTCCCTAATAAAAAATTATTACCGTAAGTTTCATAATACCAGAGCGGTAAGTGGAGCCGTTTATGAAAGTGGCGCGATTAATAATCGTATACCAAAAACATATACGTTTAACATTGTTCATTGTATAAACATAGATAAAGGAAACAACTATGACTGAATCTACCGACAGATTAGATAGTACTAAATTGAATAGCGTTGAATCGGCTAGTACTAATATTGCTGACAAGAAGGTACCTATAGCTGTGAGTAGTACTCATCAATCGATTGACTCTAAAACCATAAATCATACGCCTAAAGCTATGTACGTGACTTCAGGCAACTCAATAACACCTAAAGATAAGTTGGACAAAATGCCAAAAATGGTTGCCAATGGCAGTCGCGCTTTTATCTGGTATTTGTTGGCGATAATGGTATTAATACTTGATCAATGGACTAAGTGGTTGGCCCAAACCACATTAGCGTTCAATGACCCCGTACCGGTCATTGAACCATTTCTCAACTGGACACTCGCTTATAACTATGGGGCAGCATTTAGCTTTTTAGCCAATGCTGGCGGTTGGCAGAAATGGTTTTTCTCAGGCTTAGCTTTTGTAATGGCTATCTTTTTAACGGTTTATTTAATCAAAGCGCCACGTGCAGCCAAGCTATTATCTATGGGGTTGGCCTTAATGCTTGGTGGTGCGATTGGCAACTTAATCGATCGTTTAAGAATTGGTAAAGTGGTTGACTTTATCCATGTGCATTATGCTGATGTCTGGAATTATCCTCTTTTCAATGTTGCAGATATAGGTGTCTGTGTCGGTGTCGCATTGATTATAATTGACATGATATTTTTAGAAAGTAAGCGTAATAAATAAGCACATTGATACCGATTATCACAAACAAAATGAACTAGCGTCGTATTCACTCTATACGGAAAAATACTTTTTATACTTGAGTATGTTTATAAAATGTGAACTGGAAGGTAATGTATGACTGGTATAGGTACTCACTCATTTTAGGTCTTAAAACTCAATACTTAAAAGCTCTGCGTAGAGCCATTATTATAGAGACATTGAATAATCCATAAATTCTTTATTGATAATAACAAAAGGAAAATACAGTGTCACAGACTCAGCCAACTATTGAAAAAATTCACAGCCTTAGAAAAAAACAAGAGACAGCGTTAAAAAGTCTTACCCTTATAGGCTATCTAGAAGGCACCTCTTTCTTATTATTGCTCTTCATCGCCATGCCACTAAAATATATGATGGACATTCCAGAAGGTGTGAAATACATCGGTATGGCACACGGTATGTTGTTTATTACCTATATCATAATACTTATAGGCTCAGCTATCAAAATGAAAATGCCTCTTTGGGCAATACCTGCGGGCGTACTCGGCTCACTCTTACCTTTTGGCCCATTTATATTCGATCATTTACTAAAAAAGAACTTGCAGGAAAATGTAAGTAAAGAAGCCTAGAACAAGCTCTGCTATAAATGCCACAAACGTATCTTATTACTCAAGATTATTTTTCCTAACTAAATCACAAGCCGCCATCACTCATCGTGGCGACAAATGAATAACATTGAGCAGAAATTAATCACAATAAAACTTTAATTCAGACCCAGTATGAATAGTCTCACACTCCAGTTACTTTTCGAACTTATCTTACATACTATCGACAAACCCGTTTTGTTTAAAAGCTAAACAGGTTTTGTCATCCGCGATGGCTTTCCTGTTATCGTAGGGTATACCCCAGGGGCACTATCAAAACAGGTCTCTTAATCAATTAACAGTCTACTTATAATAGACTGCAATAATGGAACTACTTATAACAGACTATTTTAGGTGTTTATGTTTATCAGAGCATAGAGCGCCAATCAAAGATCAAGATGCCAAGCGTGCCAAAAGTGAGCTCATATAGCTTGCTGCTGATCATGGTCACAAAATTGCCGCCTTCTATGTTGAAAACGAGTCAGACGCAACTTTAATACGTCCACAGTTAATGTAACTGATAAATGATGCCCATGAAGGCGATATAATTTGGTTGAGCAGATTGACCGCTTAGCACGTTTAAACCAAGCTGATTGGGATACTCTCAAAAGAATGCTATTAGAAAAGAAGCTGGCGGTAGTATCAGAAGAGCTACCGACCTCTTATATGACGCCTCAATCTGAGAGCAGCACTGAATTTATGAGCAGCGTATTACAGTCCATTAATTCGATGATGCTTGATATGCTCGCTGCTATTGCTAGAAAGGACTATGAAGATCGACGTAACCGTCAGATGTAAGGTATTTCTCGTACTAAGGTAGAAAGTAAATATTCAGGACGTAGGAAAGATACCGAGAAGCGTAAGATTATCGCTAGCCTTCTGAAATCTGGGCGTAGTTATTCTGAAATACAAGCTACAGCTAAGTGCTCGCGTCATTTGATAGCTGTATAGCTAAATAAATACTCAAATACTCAAATACTCAAATACTCAAATACTCAAATACTCAAATACTCAAATACTCAAATACTCAAATACTCAAATACTCAAATACTCAAATACTCAAATACTCAAATACTCAAATACTCAAATACTCAAATACTCAAATACTCAAATACTCAAATACTCAAATACTCAAATACTCAAATACTCAAAATTATTTTGAGGATCTGTAATAACCTTGTCAAATAAAAATGGTCTGTTATCAAAGTTCCTCTAATATATTCTGTTTAAGTAAGAAAAATATTGATTACGTTTCAAGTTACAGTATTTTAGCCGAATCTTTTATAAACGAATCATTATCGCAACGATGATACTGATACTAGCTTAAGCTTGATTATCAAGGCAGATTTTCTTGCATATAGCAGGGTCTGTTCTACCTATTCAATTCATCTGTCTCATCTTTAAAGGTCTCTACAACGACAGAGAAAATATCGTCCCAAACCTCATCATTTGTTAAAAATGGATAATCCTTAAGTAACTTATTACTTTTAGCACCCTTATTTTGCAGCATACTGCGAATGATTCTATCGGCATAGCTGTTGGGCATCTCAACAATCTCTTTTATCGCCAGTCGTGCATGGTCATGCTTTCTTAGGTACTGTGACTCGTTATGCATCTCTTTTTCAATAACATGAGCAATGAGTCCTGATAAGTACTGAACGTGAGGCGTTAGATCCATAAAGCGCCATGCAGGTTGAATTAGGTGAGTATTTCCAAAATTTAAGTTTGAGCGAATACCATCAGGGTAAGTAATCGCTTGTTTATCAAAGCTGTAATGATCACGGATTTGCTCCATAAGTGGCACGGATACACGGTCTAAAATTTTATCATAGGCATGACGGTCTGAGGGATGCTCAGCGATGGCTTGCGATATAGGTAAGATAATCGGCTCATGAATGATCTGGTCGCGTCTGAGTACATCGTTAATTAGGAAGCGATGTACTCGGCCATTGCCATCCGCTAGCGGATGAATATACACAAAAGCAAAGGAAGCAACCGCACTACGTATCAGTGCCGATTGTCCCTCGGTCTTTTCCATAAATGCCTGTAACCCTTTGAGCTTTTCAGCAATGTCATCAGCAGGTGGCGCAATATAGTGCACAATCTCTTTAAAGCCATTGACCTGAGTATGCGACACAAAAACTGGAGATTGACGGACGCCATACTGCTGGATGACCGTTTTGCTACCAAGTATCTCTTGTTGCAACTCTGCTAGCGACTCAGGATCAAGCGGAATATCGCCCTTGCCGGTACGCCGTGCCATTACATCGGCAAAACGTTCAATACGTTTTAACTCTTTTCCCTCACCTTCTATAGTAAAGCTCGCTTTGCTTTCCCGTAGGGTCATCCATACGGAGGCGCGCATCAGTAAGTCTTGCCCAAATTCATCGTTAAGTTTGTCAACCATTGTGGCAATATCGAGTGCAGCTGCTTGCGTAAAGGCCTCTGTTTTCACCAGTATCGGACAGAAATGACGGGTTCCTGCTAGATTGTCATTGATACGCCAACGAGCATTCTTGATGACATGCGCAGGGCTTGAAGTAACCTGCTTCTTAGCATCTAAAGCGTCCACATAGTTACCGCCTAAATTACTCGGTACTGCTAACTGCTGACCCATGAGCCATTCATACAAGAAAGCCATTCTACGGGCATAGCTGCCTGTGGGCTCAGCGTTTACCCATGCTTGTACATCATCAGCCCCTATCTGCTCAAACAGACGAGTCAGTAACTCTAAACTCAGTACTTCATGACGCATGTGAAATTGTAAGTGCGCAATGATTGTGTCCAGTGGACGCGCGGTTTCCTGATAAGCGTTATGAATGACGTCACCGTCTTTATAGGTTTGTCTGCGCCCACCGATACTACTGCTGACATATAAAGGCGAAACCAGCTCGATGCTTGCATGACGGATAAGCCATGCTGCGCCAATAGGGTCTGAGGTAGGGGTGTTCATCATGAGTGGCTCAAGCGATTATAGATAAGCCATTTTGCAGAAAAGCGATTATGAATGCAATATAATGATTATAATGAAGCCTCATTGCATTAAATCGATTTTTATATGACGCTGTGATGTCTTTAGATAAAGATCGAAGGGCGTTTTAAGTGGGCATAATTGAACGAAATTGAATGATGAAAATACACCGTTCTTAACACAGCTACGTAGTAATAGAGTACCTATTTCTGCAAATAAAGCCTTCTTGCCTCGCGTGTAAAGCCTTATATATCAGCTGTTTATGAACAAAAATAAAATAAAATACCTCAGCTATGAGCCTGGCTTTAACACCCGGTAAACAGTAGCTACGCCAACACCAACTGCCTTAGCGATTTCCTCTTTTGTCATATTGCCTTGACTGTCTAATTCTCTAATACGATTGTGTTTCGTTGTATTAGGCTTCTTACCGGAGGGCTTATAGCCACTGTTAGCCAATCCCTGCTTGATACGCTCTCTACGCTTGTCGTTATCAAGCTTTGCCATCGTTGCTAATAAGTCGATCAGCATATGGTTAATCACTGTTAGGATCTCACCTGTCATGCCATTATTAACTGTATGCGTCGTTGGTAGATCAGCCACCACCAATCGCAAGCCTTTGTCTTTGATACGCTGCTTTAGAATTGCAAAATCATCTTGAGATAATCGGCTTAATCTATCCACGCTTTCAACCAGTAGAATATCGCCTTGCTCAGCGTCCTTTAGCAGCTTGGCTAATAATGGTCTATCGAGCTTTGTACCACTGAAATGCTCGACGTACTCAACATGGTTATCATCATAACTTGTACTGAAAGCCACCAAATCAGCCAATGCTCTGGTAGCGTCTTGATCCTTAGTGCTGGCTCTCACATAAATACGAACAGTCATAACCCACCTCTATTATTTAGACTTAATAATTAGTGCTCATTGATAATAACAAGATATTACTATCATTTAATAATATAAAAAAGTCTAATGATAGATAGATTATCATTTAAAGGTTTTATGTTTTGGGTATAGTCTATTGATAGGTTCAGAGAGTTGGATATCTAGTTCTCTTAAAAATTTATTTATTATTTGAATTTATATTTATTCATATATTGACTATTATATTAGTATGTATCATACTGTAATCCATAGGTTGTTCAATCAATAGAAACTATCTTCTTGAAATTTATAGGTCCTATTATGAATAGTAATACGTTGAAATATACTGATAAAATCCTTAAGGCAAGTGGTTTAGGGCAGGATATACAAGGAATGACACCAAAGGAAAGCAAGGCGGCAATAAAGAAGCTAAAAAAGCTTCTTAAAGATATTGAATTTTTAAGAAGAACCGGTGGAATTACTTTGATAGTTGCAGAAGATAATATTATCACAACCTATCATAACAACTCTATGAATAGAAAGCCTGGCATGAGTAAGTTAAAAGTATGTTATTAACTATTATAAAAGTAATAATTTGAATAAATATTAAAACTACCAAGGAGTATTATTATGAAAGCTACTAAACATTGCCAAGTTCGACAAAAACAACGCAATATTTCTAGTCCAGTGGTTGCTCTAGCATTAAGCTGTGGAACGGATATAAAAAATTCAGACAAGGTCGTTTTAAAGAAAGCTGAAGTAGAAGGCTTATATAACAGTCTGCTCGACCTTATGAAGCGACTCGAAAAAGGTTAGCAACCAATGTATCCGTATAAAATATATACAAAACAGTAGTAGTTTCAAATACCCATAATTATTTGTTATCAATATAAAGGCAAGATCTATGAGTTTAAAAATCGAATTTCATGAAGAGGCTTTTGATAAGTTGGAAGAGTCAACCACAGCTTTTGATAAGCCGGAATTTAGAAAGTTTAATATGAGGTTTAACAATCTTGATTTGTTAATTATTGATGCGATTGCTAAACGCAATGGCGTGTCTCGCTCACAGATCATCAATGATTTTATTGAAGAAACGTTGAAAGATTTTTTGCGACAGTGCTCAAGTGAGGAGGCACTACTCATAACTGAATATGCTGAATTTCTAAGTAAGAATAGTACTAAATCTAATAGAAATTTCTCGTGGGAATTATGGAATATCAGTCGTAGCATTGTCCATCCAGAGAGTTTGTTGGAAAACCAAATGCATGTCTTGAATGAGGGGTTAAAATCAGGCCAAGCAGAACAGTCTTTGAAGAACCTGAAAGAATTACTTGATAGAAGTAAGGCGAAGATACAACAAGGATAACCTAATTTTAAAGTCGGTAATAAGTAAATATTTTATAAATAACTAGGAAACACTAATGACTTCACTATTTGAAAAATTCCATGAGGCACAAAAAGCCACTAACGACGAGCACTACTCAACTATCTCAGTAAGAACACCGGCTGAAATAACGTCCATGGTAGAAACCGTTAGCACTGTCACTCAAGAGTCAGTCATAAATATGTTCACTAGTAGCTTATCTTCGTATTTAGCAAACTACCTGCTTGAAGATTCCAGAAATATAGACCTCATTAAGCATGTATTGGATGAACAGTATGATAAGCACGATAGCGAACTAAAAAATATGGTTTCAGGTAGTTGTATTGAAGTTCTAGAGAGTGAAAATATTTTAAAGGTTAGTAATTACATTGATTTTGATGCAATATTACTTAAAAGACAGGATATTCCAAAGTAGGTAGGTACAGTTCGTAGAATAGATATAGACCATACACTAAGCTAGCCTGTACTTATTGATGAGGCACGATATATTGAACAATATTCAAGCAATATTAACCGATTTGGATGGCACCTTGATTCATACTGACCAAGCTAATAATTCAGCTTATAAAAAAGCAATTGATTCCTACATGCCATACATAAAAATTCCTGTAGTAAAAAGAATCACTAAAGAAGTGGTTGATAAGTACTGCACTGATGAGGTATTAGCCGAAAAAATCCAAAAAGAAAAGATTGGGTATAACTCACAGTTTTTAGATCATACCTACCTTAATAAAGAGCTAATTAATTTCTTAATTAGTAATAAGAACACTACTAAGGTATGTTTAGTAACTAAAGCTTCTCCTGAAAGGGTTATTCAGCTTCTTGATCATCACAACTGCGCTAAATTGTTCGATAAAATCTTTTTTTGCAAGGATATACACAATAAGTATCAATATGCACTTAATGAAATCAATATTTGCTCTACAAAGGTTCTCGTTTTTGAGGATGATGAGAATGAAGTACTCCACGCCAATATAGCTGGAATACCAAATAAAAACATAACCAAGATCAGCTTATAAGCGAGGATTAAGACGTGAATCAATACACCATCGTAAAAAACGAGTATTTGAACAAAGATATAAAATCATTCTATCGCTGTGCATATTATGGGCTTAATAAACCTAGTAACCCTAACTATCTTAATATTTTAAAAAACACGTTTGGTAATGAGTACCCATCTAAATTATTAGCTGCTAAAAACTCAGTTAAGTTCAATCTTGCAAATGAACTTTCAAGCATACTATCTAATATAGAAGATGATGAAGTCACTATATGTGTCGTACCTAGGTCAAAAAACCTCAATACCTACAATGGCACACAGTTAAAGTTTGCTGAAGCTATTAGAGAAATAATTCCGTTGGTCATACATTCGAAGAATAAATTAGTGGATGGTAGCGACTTTATAGTTCGTCATACTGATACCTGTACCACTCACTTATCTCGTAGTTCAATAGGTGGTGGAGGTGGCAGTATGCCTTATATCGGTATTACTAGAGATACTTGTGATATTTCGGAAAAAGTAAGAGGAAAACACGTACTATTAATTGATGATATTTATACAAAAAATGTCAATATAGACGAAGATGCTATTCAATGTCTATTAGATTGTGGTGCGAAGGACGTTACTTTTTTTAGCATTGCTCGTGTACCACACTATACGTTTCCAGATGACCTCCCAGACGAAATAGTTTTTGCTGCAAATCGTAACTAAATTATTGAAATAAATATATTTTTACAAGTAGGCTTTCAATGAAAATAACAGATCATGCTTTAAATGTTTTAACAGCTCGCACCTTCAAAGGTATAGGGGAGGCATGGTTAAATAATAATCTAACAACTAAGATCCCTTATGAAGCTATTGTAGAGCTCATTGCGGCAAAGGATGCCAGCGTAACAGAGCAAGCTTTTTTAGAAATGAAGGCTAGGCTTGAACGTTTGATTGAAAACTTAGGCGATAGTTGTGATGGTGTGGTAGCAATAGGCGATGATAACTACCCAACTCTTCGTCGAGAACTAAAGAAAAAAGGTGATATCCCAAGCTTCTTGTTCTACAAAGGAGATTTGGATTTACTATCTCCTGATAATTATAATGTTGCTGTTATTGGTGTGCTCAATCCAGATAAAGAAACCGAGGTTGATGAAAACCTGGTAGTTGAACAGTTCATCAAAAAACAAGATGCCACAATTGTCAGTGGCTTAGCAGATGGCTGTGATAGCATCTCGCATAGAAAGGCACTAGCATTAAACGCTCGAACTGTTGCTATCTTACCCAGCCCGTTAAATAATATCTTACCAGCTCAAAACATAGATTTGGCTCGTGAAATTGTTGAAAACCAAGGTTTGCTAATTACTGAGTATTTAACGTCACCTTCATCTGCTAACTTTAGAGAACAAGCAGGTAGATATGTAAAGAGAGATCGTCTGCAAGCGCTTTTTAGTGATTTAGTCGTATTGAGCGCTAGTTATTGTAAAACAAGCCTTGATCCCAATAATCCTAAACCAGATAGTGGTTCCCGTCATGCTATGGAGAAAGCTAAAGAATATGGTATTAAGCGGGCTGTAATATATAACGAAGACTATCAGAACAATCCTAAGTACGATTTAAATCGACAAATCATACAGGAAGATGGTCCACAAGCCATAGTAATTAACCCAAAGGATATAGATAGCTCCTTACCTAGCAACCTGAAAGAATCAAATGAAAGGCTTTCAACACCTGAGCAAGTAGGTCTAGGCTTCTAGTTAGTGTCCATATAGGTTGTAATCAACTTATATGGACACTTCTCTCTATTGATTAACGTTCTAATTGACGCATTATGAACACCGATTAAAAAATCCCGTACGATTGGATTTTACTATAAAAGAATTGGTTTATATTTCCAGGCCCCAAAATCTAAATTAGTTTAAAAAGGCTCGATCATAGCTTCCTGAGTCTGCGGATTTACCCGTAACTATTTCGTAGCCAATACCTGACGCTACGCCCATAAGTTCTGCTGCATCTTTCTTATCTCTTACGTTTTGAGAGTCAATCATGTGCTCGCCTTTGACTTCTACCATCACATAAGAACCATCTTGTTTTTTAATCAGGAAGTCAGGGTAATAACTACGTACGCGCTGCGTTTCTGTGTCTACGTAATGAATCACAAAGTCACTTTGTCCATGCGTTAACATTCCGGTAAACCAAATCTTATCAACTTGTTTGTCGTGTAACATATCCCAAAAGAACTGACGTTCTGGATTTGAATCGAAACAGTAGTTGTCTAGGTGGAAGCTTTTCCCTGTTAATTCTGCAATTTCTAAAGATGATTTTCTAATAATCTTATCTTTGGAGACGGTTACTGGATAATACCCAGGGTCTATAGGTGGCTCTTTCACTAACTCAACATCAAACTCTTCAGTAACACTTTCCGACTCTATATCGTACATCGCTTTAAAAAGCCGCGGAATCACTTGGTCGTACAGTACTTCATTGAACTTGTTCACCAACTCTAAGATACCGTCAAAGCCTTCTTCTGTAGCTGCGACAATTTTTTCAATTTCTAAACAAGGTTTATTAATATATCGAGCGATATCAGCAACTAATGACAGTTTGGTAAAAGTACGCTGCTCTTTTAGGAAAGAAAGATCTTGTCGAGCACGATTTTTCACAGTTCCAATATCATCAGGCATTAATAGCCCTTGCTGGGTTTCATGGATAAGTCGATAGTCATCAAGATCAACTCTATCAAGCCCTAACTTATACCCATCTTTTAAATCTTCTTTTCCAATTAACTTGAATTGACGACGAACGCGTTTGATTGGCACCTTGATACTTGGCTGCTCAACTCTAACATGTACCGTTTCCTTATTCGGATCAGGTTCTTTAAGTTCATCTGTTGAGATACGGAAGTTCGCTTGAAGCTCCTTATCCAAAAGTGCCATGTTTTCTTTAGTAAGATAAATATGGCCAACATGCTGTCTGTCACCTATGGCACGTAAACAACGCATAGTCGCTTGAAGTATAAACACCTTAGACTTTGGTTCACGATAAAGCGCGACTGAAAACAGAGAACGACAGTTCCAACCTTCTCGGCCTTTATTCACCAGTAAGATGAACTGTTTTTCTGAGTTCGGACTATCTAGACGGTTGAATTCGCGGATATCATCATCAGTGGTGTGTTTTGCGTCACCGACGTTAATCAATATACGGTCAGAAGATATGCCGTGCTTCGCTAGTATCTTTTCTACAGCCGGACGAATTTCAGTCGTCAATTCTTCGACAGTCGTACCAAAAATTGCCATCTTCGGCAGTATATTCTCAGGGCGTCCAATCTCATCGGCCTTTGCTAAGAAATCATTGATGGCTATCTCTAAAAACTCCTCGTGGCGCGTATTGCTATAGCCATTAAGCTTAACTTGCTTCAAGTAATTGTTATCAATCGCCTTGCGTAACCCATAGGCATAAACCACTTCTGGCAACACATCTTTACCTACATAAGGCGTACCAGTGTAGTTATAACACCCCACCACTCGAGTTCCGGCTTGTTTCAAATTTATCGCGAGCTCATCAATTGTTTTGCGCAATGAGTTTGCCGTATTATCGGCTTTTATACCCATGTCTTTGGCAAGCTTTGCACCAAATGCGTGGTGGGCTTCGTCAACAAAGATACCTAACTGAGGAAGCCGCTTGATTTTCTCGAAACGTTGGTTAGTGACAAGATCTGCTTCATCTTGAGGCGCGGCAGCGATAGAATCATCATCTAGGCCAAGCATAGCCATCGCTTCATCTTCTACACCACCAAGGCCTTGGTACATGTCTTTGCCAGAGCTGAAGAGCTTATCGGCCGTCGACTTACCTTTGCTATCGCGGCGTAAGATGATTTTCTGGCTATTCGATACGATGATATTGAACTTAGAGCCGTCCATGGTGTTGAGCGAGACACCAGCATCTTCGAGATAGTGAAATTTGAATTCCGCGACAATTGGCATGTACTCCGGCGGCACGACTTTAGAATGATCGAAGGATTCAATTTCGCGTAATGACTGAAGAACGGTTTTGTCCGGTGCGAAAATTAGCGCGTTTTGAATAAAACGCTCATCTTTGCCTTTTTTATTACCCGCTAAGAAATCATAGAAGATACAGGTGGCCATGAGGATAGTTTTTCCAGTACCCATGGTCAGCGCAAAAATATAGTTCGGGTAAAGGCGGCCGCCGTTACTGGCTTTCATCTTTTTGAAAATGCCTTTATAGTCTGTTTCAGACATCTCCCAGAACATATCCCCTTGCATGATCTGGCCATCTATAGTGCTTATGCCGGATACTCGCTCTGCAAATTTACCTTGGTTGGTATACCAATCTTCAAATAGTTGGAAGACGGGTTTGTTATCTAAGAACTCCTTTAGGAATACATAGATTTCTAGAGCTTCGAACTGAGGCACACGTAGAAAGCTACCGGGGCGCGATGGCTCGTTGAAGTCTAAGAAGGCTTTACTTAGACGAGTGTAATTTTTACGTATGGTGCCTCGATGAATTTTATAGAATTCATGCAAGTGGACGTAAAACGAGTTATTTAACTCGAAGTTGTCTTGGGCGTTCTTAGCCATGAACGATCACCTCCTCGTAAGATTCCGAAAGTAAATCAGTGATCTTCACCTTGATGTTGCTAGCACCTTCTGGGATCTCATATTCACCAACGACAAATTCATCTTTAGGTGGGATATCTATTACTACAGGTTCCATAACCGCGCCATCGAAGTTCCAGTCAATCATTATGGACTCGACCATCTCACGCCACTCTTCCACGTCATCTTTTTGTTGGCTAAGCTTTTGAAGTAAGTTACGTGGATAGAAGGCTTCAACGACTAATTTATTGCCTTCGATCTTTATAGCAGCTTCTGAATCGTACTTGAACGTTAGGTCAGATTTGTCGCGAAGAATGTCAACCACTTGAACCTTAAGTTTATAGCCTGATTCATTCTCTAGTGTTGCCCCTAAACTTGGCTCATGTCCCATACATACCAGCATAATTTCTTCTACTGATTGGTTTGGGTTGGCTTCTTTACGCGACTCAAATTGCTTGTAAGGGAAGTTTGCGATTAACTCATTCAAGTCTTCTTTAGTCGCAATGCGGTTAACCGGCATTATTTTGACTTTATAGCCGTCTTTTTCACCGTCGTAGACTGAAGTTGCATCGAGCTTTTGAATTTCTAGAGCTTCTATGAGTAACTCTTTTGCTTCAACTGGATTGCGGAAAATTTCATAATTATTGACATTGAAAACTTCAAAGTTAGCCTTTTCTTTTGATAACCTTTTAGTTGTTGTTTGAACTGCTCCTAAGTTTATATCAGCACCTATAAACTTGCGCCCTAACTTATGAGCGACTGCTTGAGTTGTTCCTGAGCCCATAAAGAAGTCAAAAACTAATCCACCACTATTACTACAAGCCTCAATGATACGCTCAACTAACTCTTCAGGTTTTTGTGTAGGGTAACCTACTCGCTCATTTGCTGAGGTTGTTAATGCTTTGATATCCCATACATCATCTACAGCTTTACCTCCAAGCAACACATCCTTTAAATATCTCTTATTAGTATTACGACCATCAGCATATACAAACTGTCCTATATCATCTTCATGTACTGCTTGCTTACGGTTTGCTAAGTATCCAGAAAGAATATCCATTAAATATATTTTTTGATTATTATCAATAAAGAAATCACCTTTAGTGTCTTTACCAAACTGCATTTTCTTAAGCTCTTTTAATGAATAAGCATCCACCCAAGACTCATAAGTAATATTAATCTTTGCTGTATCATTCTTCACATAGAACAATAAGTTATCATGTTTTCTCGCGAATTGAGATGTACTGGCTTTAAGCCAGCCTGAATAATGCCAAATAATTTCATTTCTAAATCTATCGAAACCAAAAACTTCATCCATAATGCATTTTATATGTGAGGACTTTCGATAGTCTATATGAACAATTATTTTTCCATCTTCAGCTAATAACTCTTTAGCAACAACTAATCTTTCATACATAAATTGAAGATAATCATCATTAGACCAAATATCGGTATATTGCTTTTCCTCAAAACTATTCGCATCGTTTGTTATACTTTTACCCTTGAGTTTTATCACCTTTTTATAGTCCGCTTTTGAATCAAAAGGTGGGTCGATATAAATTAAATCCACCTTACCTCGGAACTCTTTTAGCAAATGACTCATGACCTGAAGATTATCACCCCAGAAAATCTTATTAATCCAGCCTGAATCATCCTCTTGACCATAGACTTCTTTGAGTTGAGCGGGGAAGTATTGTGTTGAACGGAAAGGGCGTTTGCCTTGCCAGTTCAGCATCGGGTAGCCTTTGATGGGCTCAAATTTGTAGTGTTCTACATTGATCTGGTCGTTTGACATGATTTATTCTCTTAATATTCGAAGTACTTAGCTAAAACTAAGCACAAAATGTCCAATTTTTTCGGTCGCAATAGGCGCGTGCGCTGCAATCTACACAGGTTTTATCTGGTCGAGCTTTCAGTGAGAAATCTTTGCTTTCAATTTTGTCGACAATACTATCAAATTGATGAATAGTATGGTCAATTGCTGAGATGTTTTTATTAAAACTAATGGTCGGTAAGCCGGTTGTTTCGCCAGTAAAATACAAATGCATCTTACTAACTTTGTAATCGCTATTTGCTTCTACCAAATACGCATAAATTTCTAACTGACGCTGGTGATGCAAGATGCGCTCTCTGTCTTTTTCCATATTTGGCTTACGCTCTGATTTGAAATCAACGATCTCAACGCTGTCTCCTTCCCCTTTAATCAAATCTACGCTACCGGTTAACACATAACGTTCTTTGACTAACGAGATATCAAATTCAGTTTCTTGTATGTCGGACCAATCACTACCCTTTCGCTCGACATAACGCATTACATGTTTTAGTGCCGCACCTAATGTCGACTCCCCTAAATACATACGTTCACGATTAGCTAAGTTCTCGTAGTTACTCAGTAACCAACTTTTAATATTATCTTTCGTGAGTATATCCGTTTCACCACGAATTGCCGACTTATGGACATCCTCTAGGGTCTCATGAATTAAAGTACCAAATAGCATAGGGCTTGCCTTTACAGGTTGGAACTCGAGCTCTTTGAATAATCGATATTGCTCTGCGCAGGTCTCGAATAAGGTAATGTGAGAGGTAAAGGCATACTCATGCTTGATATTCACATCTTTTACTTGCTCGAACTCTATTTCAGCAAGCTTGTGCTTTACATCGCGCCAATAAGGTAGCTGTGTGGTGTAATCCGTGAAATGTCTGGAAGGTGTTTTGCCATGTCCTGATTTTTCTTGCCCTGTTAGGACCAATAAGTTTTGCGGCCTCGAAAAAGCGGTATAGAACAAACGCCAAAAATCGAAATACTTAGTGTCATCTAGTGGCTCAAAAGGAGGTTTGGCCATGTATTGATGTTCAATAATCTCATCAAGGTCGGTGTATTGTTTACGCGGAACACCTTCAAGTGAACCGACAAAAACAATCGGAAATTCTAATCCTTTAGACTGGTGAATGGTTAAGAAGGACACGCATCCTGATGGTGCATATTCGGACATATCCTCGTATTCATCTATCCCCCCTTCAAATAAAAATTTTAGAAAATTATCAAATAAGGACGTTAGGTTAGACAGTAAGTATTTGGGGTTCAGAACACTGACTCGGTGCAAATATTCAAACTTACCAAGCATTCGACTTAGCTGAGCAAGGTTACGCTGAGCGCGTTCGTTGCCGCTGTGTTGTTCAAGGTAGTTTGAGAATAAAGGAAACTGCAATAACTCATAAAACAGGCCGAGAAAAGCTGAATCAGCATTCTTGGTTAGACCTATGTGCGCTTTCGCTTTTTGCTGGCACCATCTGAGCAAATCTGCTTGTTCTGGTTCTTTTAACTTGGCTATAAACGGTGCTAAGCAATGATTGGTATAATAATCCCATATAGGGAGCTTACGTCCATCAGCTATTTTTTTCTTACGCTCGGCCATCACCATAGGGAAAACCAAATTAAACGCACCTAACATGTAACAGATTTCTTCTCGCTCGAAAAATAGATTCGCACGCGGAGAATAAACCGGAATGCCTTTCTCTTCTAAAGACTGAGCAAGTGCTCGAACCTTATCTGATTTCACGGAACGAAATAAAAATGCTGCTTGATTCCAGTCCGTTAGTTTACCGTTTTGTTTTAGATGCATGAGAATTTGGTAGACGTCTTCATGCCAATCATCACCTTCTGGTGTAATCGCACTGACGACGGTAGGCCCTGCTTTAAACTCACCATCGCGCGGGCGTATTGTTTTAGCATAACGATAATTAACACCTTCGCGTAGCCAAGGTTTATCTCCCATATATGAGTCGTAAAAGTTAACAATATCAGGGTGCGAACGATAATTAATCGATAACTTTACTTGTTCACACTCATTTGGAGCAAACTGAGCTGGAAACTCTAGGATGTTTCGCACACTTGCACCGCGGAAACGATAAAGAGCTTGGTCGTCATCTCCCACTACACACAAATTACGCTTGGCACCCATTAATAGCTGCAGTAAATACTCTTGAATGGTATTAGTATCTTGATATTCATCAACCATCAAATAAGTAATTTTAGTAGTCAATTCTTCCAAGATATGTGGATGCTGCTGCAGAAGCACGAGTGTTTCAAGTTGAATACAAGAAAAATCTAAGGCGTTCTCATTCAATAAAAGCTCTTGATAAACCTTATAGGCCTCGCCAAGCGCAGAGATCGCTTCATCTGGTGAAGCAACCAGTTTGTCGATATCAAGAACCTCTTCTGACGCCTTATTTAACCAACCAAGCAGATTCTCAGACTTTGCCCATGCAGGAATCTTGTGCTCGCCTTGAATATGTTCTATGCCCTCGATATCTTTAAAATCGCGTAGTCTTTGATACAAAAAATACTGTTGATCGAACTGATCCATAAGCACAAAACTGCGCTTAAGTCGCGTGAAATCGCGATACTCTTCGAGAATGCGCAAACATATCGAGTGAAATGTCCCCAAGTACATCTCGTTCACATTGAACAAAGACCCTAGTTCTAACAAGCGATTAGAAATACGCGTCTTCAGCTCTTGCGCCGCTTTTTCTGTGAAAGTAACAACAAGCAACTGTTCTGGTTTTGCACTATGTACATGAATGAGGTTCATGATGCGCTCAACTAGGGTATAAGTTTTCCCAGATCCCGGGCCCGCAATGATCAATAGCGGGCCTCGGTGGTGCTCAATGGCTTTTTTCTTTGATGGATGAACGTCAAGCATTTTTACCTTCAGCTACATAATGAAGTCAGCGCAACAATGACCAGCACGCCGCCCTACGGTTAATCCAAATTTTTAGGCCAGCAAGGCGCTAAATACGTATAGCTTAACAGTAACAGATCAGGGATAAAAAAACTCGTCATTAGTCTATTATTGCGAAAAAATATTGGTTGAACAGGTGTTGTTAAAAAATCAGATCTGAAATCCTATAACCGATATATATATTTTATGTCTTACACTTACCGCTCAACCAGCTTTTCTTCAATCATTTCGGTCAACAGCTCAGTAACTGTTTTCCGGCTTTCAAGCGCGTATCGTTTGAGCGCAATGTGCTTATCTTCATCTAGGTTAAAATTCACTCGTACCGTTTTTTTGGGACTGTCGGTCACATCCGACAAAGCCAATTCATCCTTAGATTTTTTACTTGGACGACCTGCTGATAAACTCATGATTTACTCCTCACTAAAAAATGTTTGAATCTCACTCACCAATGCGCTTATCTCTTGTATCGCATTGCTATTAGGCGATTCGGTATCAAATACTGTTTTACCAAGGGCAGCACTGTTAGGATAAGCAACACGCTGCATCACTCTGGTCTCTAACACTGGAAGGTTATAATCGAGTAGTGCTGTCGCTACTTCCTTACCTATATTGGTGTTTTGAATAGCACGTGACACGACAAAAGCAGCCTTTAGTTTGCCATCCATCATCTCTATACGCTGCTGCACCAAGTCAACCAAATCGCTGGTCGCCCATATGTCGTAGGGGCTAGGCTGAACCGGTATCAAGATGAAGTCAGCGGCTTTAATAGCTGAAATGGCCAGACTGGTCGCTTGGGGTGACCCATCAATCACCACGTACTCTTTATCAGACACATATTTTAAATCTTTATCCAGCGTCGGCCGATCAAGTCCAATCACTGGGACCGGATTGTCTTCATCAACTGCTCTCCAGTCACGCGCACTACCTTGTTGGTCACTATCTACCAGCAGCACACTATGACCTTTTAGCTGTAGTCCTCGTGCCAAATGCGTTGCAATGGTGGTCTTACCGCTGCCACCCTTTTGATTCAATACCGCAATTACTTTCATAAATACAGGTCCCTGTAGTATGTATTGAGTATATAAGTATATAAGTATATAAGTATATAAGTATATAAGTATATAAGTATATAAGTATATAAGTATATAAGTATATAAGTATAGCTAAAAATATACGTCACATCATTACTAATAGCAATATCTCATATTAGAAATAGCATCGTCTTTTCTAACGAGCGTATATCCATCATGATGGACGTCCTGTATAAAAGGCAGCATAATAAACTGCCTACTAATACATAAATTGCTGTTATTAGATATCAATTTGAGCTACTAAAAGCAATACTTTAGCCGCTCATATTCGTTATAATCCGCTCACCAATCAAAAACCACTAATATGAATGAGGGAACCACTATGGTGAAGTGTCACTTATCGACCATCATGGGTGAAAGACGCCTTAAAATTGCCGATATCTCAAGAGATACTGGCATCAATCGTGGCACCATTACTCGCATGTATCATGAAGAAGCCACCCGCGTTGATCTAGATGTCATCGAGTCTTTATGTACTTATCTTAGAATCAACGTTGGTGATTTATACGAAATCATAAATGAGGACAGCAGTGAGTCACTAGTATAAATAACGTTGTCATGAGCTGTGGTTGTCTTTAAACATACAAAAAGACCTTTAGGAGGTCATTTTCTCTTGCAATAGATTAAAATATAGGTATAATTTGACCTGTAGTAAGTCATTTTATCTATTATATGTGTATAATAATCTATAGGAGAATACCAATGAGTAACAATCTATCTCGGCTCAATAGCTGCACATGGTTTAGTGAACAGACTAAAACGTTAGCCTCTCAGCTGTTATTAAGCTTACAAATACAGCAAGGCGTACAGCTGGCAACCCTACTTGGTGTTGACCCCATTCTTTATAATGATGAAGCGGTCTATGTCTGGGTGCAACGACAGCTAGACGACGGTCTTATCGTTGACGATTATGCGTTAACCACCCTTGAAACCGCTTTTATAGAGTTGGTCACAGCTCACACTGACCAAGCAGCGTAATGGCTTTAGCTTATATTTACAGACAACTTGTTTAACAAGAAACAATAACCCTTAAAGCCAGATAAAGTGTCATTATCTGGCTTTTTAATATAGACAAAGATAACGACAATCAAACAAGCTTTTTTCAGTCTTATATGTCTCAGAAGACGCACTTTTGGGCAATATGGCTTACTATTACCATATGCCTTTACTCAGTCGGCTCTGCACGCGGCACCCCAGCTATTTTATAATAAACAAAGCCTCTCTCATCTCTCAAAACACTTTTACTGTCTGCTCTAACGCACCAGCTGATTGCATCAGGCTGCGCTTCATTAACATCACAAGCCAAAATAATCTGCTGACTTTGAGCGTTATCAAATGCCTGCTTCCACCCCGTTTCAAGCTCATCGATGCCGCGCTGTAGCTCTGCTTGCTGGTATCTCATCTCTGCAATCTCATCAAAGCTTGGCACATACCAAAATACCAGGGCCACCAAACTTACTATCACAACCATCGTACCCGCTGCGACAACGGCTGCAATCCTTTTAATACTCATAGTCTCAATGGACTTATGAATTTTGTCCAAGTCTTTACTAGCTCTACCCTCGACCTGCTCAATCCGCGTTTTGGTGGTGGTCTCAAAGGTCTCAATATCTTCAATAATCTGCTTATGACCAGCTTGGTACTGATTGGTGAATAGGGCTAGATTGTCAGCGCTTGCGCCAAGCTTGTCAGCCACCGCTTGCATCGTACTCACTTGTACCTCTATGCTGTCGTTTTTAGCAGTGACGACCGACTCTACAGCCGTATCAATCTGCTGTTTCATATCGGTGATGATGCCTGCTATTTTGTCATCATAACGACGCGGCATCTCATTGTCAGTAAAGGCCGTGACTGCTGCTTGGAGCTGTTCTAAAACAAGATTTTGATACTGACTCAATGTTTCCGAGGTGACGCTTATGCTGTTCCCTAATTCTGCAATGACAGTGCTTATTTCATCCACTGTACTATCAATACGGCCAAGCGATCGATCAAGGCGCGTTGCCACCGCATCATCGGCTTGTCCAATCAGTGCTCGCAAGGCTTCAATCACAGGTTTGAGTCTGGTCACTAGATTAATAAGCTCGTCGTGTATATCGTGCTCATTGCTATTGTCTTTAGTCAT